>NZ_JADCKV010000057.1:0-1050 GCF_014982105.1 Enterobacter cloacae complex sp. P18RS
AAACTCATTGTAGGTCTGAATAACTTATCTAACATTTTCTTTTTGTTTTGATTTAACTGTCCTTCAGTTAACAAGCAAAGCGCATTAGAATATTCAATTTTCTTCTCTCTATCATACCAAGGGAAATCTTGAGGTATATTCTCTTTAAGGGTTCCCATCGTTGAATTAGAGTGATTTTTCTGAATTTCAGCAGCCAATAACCTCGCTTGACTTGATAATTCTTTTAATCTGGTAATTGCCTTTTTAGCTACAGGTATCATTAGAGTTGGAATCCATTTTATATTACCTTCATACCCTTTTGCTGAAAAAAATCTCAAACCGTATCTTTGAATGCCCTTTCCATCACATTCTGTAATTTCACAATCCGCTGGCAAAGCTAAAATTTCTGATATCCTACTCGGTGCGCACATAAGTAAAGCAAGCACAGATGTAGTAAATATGTCTCTTAAAGATAATTGTTCATCCCTCTTTGAAAAAATCTCAGCAATCGCAATAACTGATTTGATATCAGGCAATCTAGAATGGCCTTCCAGTGTAGAATCATAACCAGTCCAAGACTGAGTAATCCTATACCTAATTGGGTTTACCCAAAATAAATAAGATAAATAAGTCATGTTATTATCACTTAGAAATGAACTCAATTTCTCAAGTTCTTTTCCAATAGAAAATGCGTGTGCTTTAGAATACTTTTCAGAGGCTATTCTTATGCATTCATCAAAAACTGAATTGTTGCAATAGCTTACATTAGCTTCCATATTGATTTTCAGTAAAACGAATTCTACAATCTTCAACATTGATAATGTTGAGTGTTTCGTCTTAGCTTTATTGAATGAATGCACATGCAACATATATGCTTTAGCAAAATTAATAAAACTATCATCTAAGCGTTCCTTGCTGCTGAGGTTGTTTTTTAAGTTAAACTTAGTAAATCTATATAAACCTTTCCATTTATTGCTTTCCCAGGAAGTTGTTAAATTATTATTAGAAATGGTATCCTTACAAAACTCGATGAACTTAATAACATTATAGTGTGGGTTGTTTATATTACTT
>NZ_JADCKV010000058.1:0-540 GCF_014982105.1 Enterobacter cloacae complex sp. P18RS
ATGCGGAAAGATCTATAATCCTTTTCAAAAATAAACCTTGTACACATATTAAGGAAAACATTAGCTATTTTTTTATTAAACTCATTTGTACAATCTTCAAAATCAGTTTTTGCAAATTCTAAATGTCGTGCAATGTTTAAATGTCTTTCGGTAAATTTATGAATATCATTTTGAATCGCTTCAGACCATGAGCCAACAGTATTGACTCTATAAACTGACATTGGTTCAGGTAAATATATCCCACCATTTTTCATGGCATATAATTCGAGAAAAAGGTCTCCAACACAGCATTCTGGAAACCATGCTGGGAGTTTACTATTAATGTTTCTTTTAAACATATATGATGCAGTCGGAGCAAATTGCCCTACAACTTGCAGAACGTCTTTTGTATAAAATTTCTTTACCTTATCACCAAAACTGAATGATTTTGTTCTTCTGTTATGTTTTTCCATATAAGCACTATGGAAACAAAAATCTGCGTCAGGGTTTTCTTTCAATGCATTATATTGTTTTAAAAGCTTAGACTTATCGATCCAATAA
>NZ_JADCKV010000059.1:0-2072 GCF_014982105.1 Enterobacter cloacae complex sp. P18RS
GATGTTCATTACTATAATAATACACTCTAACGTGGTCTATGTTCCCTTTTATATCAATCATTTTTGGGTCCTTAATAATTATTGTTATAATAAAATAACATGTCAAAACTATTATGCAATAGAATTTAGAAGGTTTTTATTATAAAAATAGATTTTTCAATCTAACTCCTTGTATCTTGAAAACTGGTTAAAATAACTACGATTAGATTTGGCAAGGTGTATGTAGCCCGATATCTCCTGGGGTTCACAGCCCGTCAATAAGCGACTGGCGCATACACTGAGCCGCTCATCCGAAGCCCGAACAGTTGTCCGTACTCCATATCGTATTTGCAAGGAGGGGTAATAATGAGTCAGCCAAATCCACTCTGTGTGGGAATTGATGTTTCTAAAGCGACGCTGGACATCGCTGCCTGCGGTGAATTTCCACAGTTCACCGCAGGCAACGACTCTGATGGTTTTGATGCCATCATTGCTGAGTTGAGAAAGTACTCTGTAGCGCTGGTTTTGATGGAGGCTACTGGTGGACTTGAAGCCGCCGTGGCTTGCCAGCTTCAGGCTGAAGGTTTTGATGTTGCGATCATTAATCCCAGGCAAGCCCGTGACTTTGCCCGAGCAATGGGATATCTGGCAAAGACGGATCGTATCGATGCCAGGATGCTCGCACAAATGGCCGAAGTCATTAATCGTCATCCGGAACGAGAACGTTTTATTCGGGCTCTGCCAGATGCTGAACGTCAGGTCCTTACATCGATGGTTGTACGCAGACGCCAGTTGATCGCAATGATGGTAGCTGAACGTAATCGACTGCACCTTGCTCATCCACAGAGCAGAAAAAGCATTAATATAATTATTAAAGTGCTGGAAGATGAGCTTGCCAGAATCGATAAAGATATGAACAGGCACATCCAGAACCACTTTCAGGAGCTTGCTGAACAACTGGGAAGCATAAAAGGCGTTGGCACCATGACTGTCGCTGCATTGCTGGCAGAGGTTCCGGAGCTGGGTAATCTTTCTCGCCGTCAAATCAGCGCACTTGTGGGCGTTGCGCCCGTAAACCGCGACTCGGGTACTATGCGTGGTCGACGAACCATCTTTGGCGGCAGGGGTGGGGTAAGAACCGCGCTGTACATGTCTGCGCTTGTGGCAACGCGGCATAACTCTGTAATAAAAACGTTTTATATTCGCCTGCTTGCTGCCGGAAAGGCCAAAAAGGTGGCGCTGGTTGCCTGTATGCGTAAGCTGTTGACCATTCTTAATGCAATGCTCAGAAAGAACGAAGGATGGAATGAGTCGTATCATCAGGTTACCCCATAAATTTAACGATCAAGACAGTTGCTTATTGAAGAAAAAACATAATTAGAGGCTGTCTTAATACGCAATTGAACAGATAGTTATCTTCTCTAAGCTCAAATCTAGTGAGTAAAGGTTTTCGATCTTGTGAAAATTTAGGTGAATGAAAGAACTGTTTTCTACCTGTAGCCTATTGATGTGAGGGTTTCGGATGTTATGAAACTCTCAGATTCTGAGTGATATGAATCTCCAGAGGCTCATAGTTTCGAACCAGGGATGGCTCTGGTGTTCGTAATCTCGCTTCATCCATTCGAAATTCATTTGTACTGTATCCCTGTAGAAACAACAGAGGACATACATATGGAAAATCAAGCTCGTCTCATCCGTTTACCAGAAGTCATGAAGAAAACTGGATTTGGTAAAGCGTGGATCTATCGTCTTATCAGCCAAAATAGGTTTCCACAGCCAGTAAAGATCGGTGTTCGTGCTACCGCTTTTGTCGAAAGCGAAATCGATGAATGGATTCAATTAATTATCGAAAATTCAAGAAAGCATGTCGCTTAACAAAAATGCTGCTTCATCGATTTTTAACTTTTAATAATGCATTAAGAAAAAGAAATTTACAGATGTTGTGAGTTTACGTATTGGTTTTGAAACAACGAGGCTTTGTAAAGTTTGCATCTGAGAAAAAGAATATATTTGACGTAATTCTTTACCTTTTTTCTAGCAGAGCTTTTGCTATAAGGCTTGAAGATGGTTTTCTTAATATCGGGTATGGATAC
>NZ_JADCKV010000060.1:0-391 GCF_014982105.1 Enterobacter cloacae complex sp. P18RS
AATGCCTGATAAAAAGGATGGATGGCTACAAAGTGCCGTCCGGTAACGATAACAACCTTTGCCCCGGATTTACGGGCATTCTGTAAGGCAGATAGTGAGGCTGGTAAAATTGTTTTTTCTGGCGTCAATAAAGTGCCGTCCAGATCAAGGGCGATTACCTGATAGTTCATGTATTGATTCACCTGGTTTTGGTATGTAGTTTTTCCGATAGTACACCGCTTTACGGCTACGACGAAACAAGGTGAAGTGAGTTTTTGAGCACTGGAACAGCGATAGGGGGCCGCTTTTGTGTGTGATGAATTTGTTTGTTTACATTAGCCGTTATTCAAATAGGTGCCATTACAACAAATTGCAGGTGTATCTAAGCCCAGTGCCTGATAAAAAGGATGAA
>NZ_JADCKV010000061.1:0-297 GCF_014982105.1 Enterobacter cloacae complex sp. P18RS
GGGGGGCGGGGGGGGGCGGGCGGAGGCGGGGGTGCGTCGGGGCGAGGGGGAGGGGCGCGGGGGGCGGGTGGTGGGGGGGGGGGGGGGGGGTGGCGTGGGGGGGGGGGGGCGCGGGGGGGGGGGGCGGGGGGGGGGGGGGGGGGGGGGGGCGGGGGGGGGGGGGCGGGCGGGGGGGGCGGGGGGCCGGGGGGGGGGGGGGCGGGGCCCGGGCCGGGGGCGGGCGAGCCACGCCACCCCCACCCCCCCAACCCCCCCACCACACCCACCCCCCGCCACCCCCCCCCCCCCAGCCCCCCC
>NZ_JADCKV010000062.1:0-412 GCF_014982105.1 Enterobacter cloacae complex sp. P18RS
CGGGAGCAGGTCTGGCTGGCCCAGCAAAAGGCAATACGAACTTATCTTCCGCAGGCAAAGTTTGGTTTATGGCACCGATTTGCCCCCGTCAGCGCGGGCGTAAGCGACGATACCCTGTTCAGTTCAGCCATCCTGATGCAGGCCGATTTTCTTGCCTGTTCTGCCGATGCCAATGAGCTTCTCGATCCCGCGCAGCTGGAGCCAGCCCATCTCTCCTCAACGGAAAATTATCCGATACTGAAGGTCCGCCAGATCCTCGCCGCCCTTCGCCTGCGTAAATGTTCGCTTCCCGTCTGGCTTCTCTCCTGGAATACCCTCACCGGCAACACGCGGGCGACAAACGGCTGGTTTTTTCGTGGGGCGCTGCTGATGCAGAACCTGCTCGGGCTTTCGGAGCAGGTCTGGCTGGCGG
>NZ_JADCKV010000063.1:0-1177 GCF_014982105.1 Enterobacter cloacae complex sp. P18RS
AATATTAAATACTATATCTACATAATTATTCTTAAAAACACTATAGAAATTAAATATAGTATATAAATCTCTTAGAGGGTTTAAACCACTTTTATCAATTTTTATGTTTTTATATTGGCAACCCAAGGATTCCAAGAAGCCTGTATAAGCATCATAAGGAGCACATACTATAACACTGAATCCTTGATTCAACAATGTAAGAATTGTGTTTCTTCGAAAATTGTAAATATACCAGCAAGTGTTTGCCGTTATCGCTATGGTTTTATTTTGCATAATGTTTTTTGTATATATTCAACCAATTATCAACTACAGCATTAATAGAAAATTTGTCTTCTATGCGAGTTCTTGCTTTACTTGTGAATTCATTGATTTCTGCATCATCTAATTCAAGCGCGTAAAGAATACCATCAGCAAGGTGCGCTGGTGAGTTCGTTGGTACGATTGTTCCACAGTCACCCAAAATTTCGGCTACACCACCGCACCGGGTAGTAACGATCAGGCAATTGCATGACATCGCCTCTCCGATAACCAAAGGCATTCCTTCCCATGCAGACGACATGACATATATATCTGCTGCGCTCATTAATTGAGGTATATCATCCCTAACACCTAAAAAAATAACATATGGCACAAGATCAAGTTGATGCCTTAACAAAGAGATTTTATCAAATAATTCACCGTCTCCTGCTATTAATAGTCGAAGATTAACCTTTCCTTTCTCACTAATAAGTATTTTAAACGATTGGAGCAAATTTGGATAATCTTTAGATTCCGTAAATCTTCCAACGGCCAAAATTAGCATATGTTCTTCCGATAAGGATAATTCAGACAGAAGCTTCTTTTTTGCAGTAGGTATAAATTTAAATTTATCTGTATCAATACCATTGCTTACAGCAATAATTTTATTCAGAGGTGCAATTTTTTTATGAATATTTTCATTTACAGCATCAATACTTACATTAGTTATCAAATCGCATAAATGAGAAGTGATTTTATATAAAAACATCCTCACTTTTCCACCTTCATATCTACTATGCGATGATGAAATTAAAACATTCATCTTTGTGAGGCAACGTATTAGTCGGCAAATAATATTCGCATGAAATAGATGGCTATGAACAACATCTGGAGCCCGGACTTCTATGATTTTACTCAATGCTAAAAAAGTTTTTACTAA
>NZ_JADCKV010000063.1:1254-2054 GCF_014982105.1 Enterobacter cloacae complex sp. P18RS
AGTCATAGACATCTGCATGACTTTGACATCTTTATGTTCTGGGAGAACTTTTGCATTAGTCCCCAGTGAAACTAAAGTTACTTCATGACCTCTTTCGACCATTTTATCAGCGAGTAAGCACACTTGTTTCTCAGCCCCTCCCATGCTTAACCCGGTAATGACATAAACTATTTTCATTTCCTTGCCTTAATTTAAAATATCATCAATGAATTTATCAACTCTGAATTGCAGAGCCCAGGTTTTACATGTGGCCATGTAATATCGTTTATTATTTTTAACTTTAACTAAATCAGAAACTAGCTTATCGGGATTTTCATAGAAAAAACCGCTTTCATTATTACGAATAGCCTCTGTAATACCATATTTTTTAGGGCCGATTGCAGGTAATCCAATTGCTGCTGATTCGATAAAAGTCAATCCAAAGGCTTCTGGTTCGATAGGCAACAACCAATAGGCATCATAAGTGTTTGGGTTAATATGCAAAGCAATATTGTCACGGTCAATCTTACCCATAATACGGACGCGATTTCCTAACCCTTTATCTTTTATTTCTTTAAGTAATCTGCTCTCTAAACGGCCAGTTCCATAAATGTCCCAAGTGATATTGGCCCCCATTTTAAGCATAGTTTCGAATATACTTATCATCTCAAGATATCCCTTTCTTTTTTCTAAACGGGAGAAAGACACTAAACGGATCACAGAAGATTTTTCAGTAAGGAATATACGATTTTGCAATGCATAATTTAACATGTCAGCATTCAATCCCGCATAACTTACAACTTCTTTTTTTAGTTTGATAC
>NZ_JADCKV010000064.1:0-1147 GCF_014982105.1 Enterobacter cloacae complex sp. P18RS
CTGATTCACCAACGGATTTCAACCCCGCAAAATGAATGACGCATTGAAAATCGTTCTCATTAAATAATGAATGCAGATGTTCTTTATTCAGTAGGTCAATATTATGAAACCGTATTTTTTTTTCAGATAGAGTCTCTACTCTTTTCAAGGATTCATAAGAAGAATTTGATAAATTATCTAGTACGACGACATCATATTGATTGAGTAAAAGATCTAAAACTGTATGTGAACCAATATAACCCGCGCCACCAGTAACTAATATAGTCATATTAAACTCCCATATCAATAGGGGATTATTTATCCATGATAACTTGTAGTGCCATCAAATATTTATTGATAACTATTTGCTCATCGAATTTTTTTTCAATAAGTTCTCGGCCAGCTTTACCCATAATCATTCTATCTTCAAAAGACATATTGATAATAAGTTCCATTTTGTCGCATAAATCCGATACTGAGCGAGGCTTGCAAAGATACCCCGTTTTACCATCTTCAAGTGCATCTCTACAACCAACATTATCAGTTGTGATTAGAGGCTTACCCATCGCAGCTGCTTCAAGTAAGGATTTTGGCACGCCTTCTCTATAAAAAGAGGGTAAAACAACACAATCAACATTACCTACGATTTCCTCAATGTTATCTGATACACCGAGATATTTTACATGTCCCTCATCAACCCATTCGCTCATTTTTGCGGAAGTAATCGATCTTGGATTCGTATCGTCAATAAAGCCAACTAGCAAAAATTCGACATTATCCTTGTATTTATTTTTTAAAATCTTTGCTGCATCAACATATTGTACGATCCCTTTATCTACCAGCATCCTTGCGATCACTGCAAAGCGAGTAATTCCATCATTATTTGCATGTTTGAGGGTAAAACGTTTGAGATCAACTCCTGAGCCAGGCAAAATTTCCATAAACTGTTTTTTTATGCCCAATTGCTGAAATATTGAATAGTCTTCTTTATTCTGAAAAAATATATAATCCGCTTCCCTCTGACTATATTTATATAAATTTCTAACTAGCAAATTAAGTATACCATTACTGCTAAATGCGGTACCCAAACCGGCAATATTATTAATAACCTTTTTATTGCAAAGTTTAGCAGCAAAAGTACTATAAATATTGTTCTTAGGTGTAAAAT
>NZ_JADCKV010000065.1:0-1228 GCF_014982105.1 Enterobacter cloacae complex sp. P18RS
CTATAATATGAAAGTAGCAGAAAGGTTAAAACAACCTCCCTGTTGGAGAAGGTCATTTTTTCGATACCACTTTGGTATTTGATATAAAATCCTGCACAAAAAAGATATGATTGTTCGATAATTCGTTGCTCTGAGAAACCAGATTCAGCGAGTTTATCAACGAATCGATCAAGCAGTAATAGATACCTTTCCATTAAGTTAATATTTGTTTTATCCATAATATGCATCCTTGCAATAGTGAAATTTTGTCGTCCTGACAAGAAAATAAATAACATAATATTTTACCATGTCAATAGCTAAAACCTATCAATTCTATTAAAGGTATTTTGCAGGTAATGGATTATTAAGTTCTTCAATCGTTATTTGTTTAAGGTGAGCATTATAAAGCCACACTTTGAACTGTTCTAAATAGCGTTCATTTAATGCCTTCAAAGCTTCATTTTCTGCTTCAAGTCTTCTAATTCGTTGAGAAGCCACTTTTAAATTAGCAGGTTTTACAGTGTGTATTGCACCAGATTTGATAGTGGCTTTTTTCACACTGAAGCTTTCTGCAATCCTTACATGACTACTTAAGGATTGTCTTGATGGTCTTTTCCCAATAATCCTTACTAACCTGTCGCACAAAGCGTCCCAAGTTAGTTTTTCATCTATAGACCATGTGTTAATAACATCTACAATCTTCATCTCATGATAACCATTTATATGCTTAGCCATTTATTCTCCTTTTTTTATTCTCTTATGTAATTCATACCATCTATCAGCATTTATGTTCCCATCATTTTTATCATACAGTGTTCTTTTTAAAATTTTATCGTGAATGTTTGAAATCGTTTCGTTATCTAAACCAGAATTCTCAATCGGATAATGTTCACACGGCTTAAACGCATATGAGTGCTTGCAGTAGCCATGTTTTGATACAAGTACTGCACCACTACTAAGTGAATCAAACTCGTCAAGATCCAACACTGGAATATCCTTTTTTCTGTGCTCATTAACACACACTGATAACTTTTGTTCTCTTATTGCTTTAGACATTTGAAGATGCGATCTGTGGTCATAAGAAACATTTTGAGAAATAAGCTTACGTCCAGACCAGCGAGCAATACTAAATTCATCCATACCATTTATTTGAGCAAATGTGTTAAGAAGATGCCTCAGTTGATGTGTTCTCAGCAAATATGGGCTACCATCTTCATTTATATAACCATGTCTTTTAAAGATATTAAAA
>NZ_JADCKV010000066.1:0-923 GCF_014982105.1 Enterobacter cloacae complex sp. P18RS
ATAATCCTTAATAGTAAGCCCTAATTTATTAACTAAACTTTCCCCAAGCATTATAGAATTTTTGGGTGCCTTGTGCTGTAATTTAGATGCTATATCTACATAGAATGATGTAGCAGTTACTTCATTAATGCCAGGGATACCATAGTTCCCCCACAACACATAATCACTTTCACCGATATCTATGCCAATTCTAATACCAATATTCTCATCAGCGACTTCTTTAATTTGTGGAACAACGATTTCATTCATTACCTCAATAAAGTATGCTGCGCAGTTAATAGCATCAATAGCACTATTTTCTAATGTATTAAGGTTTTCATTTTCATTGCTTCGGAAGAAAGCCATAACAGCATCTCCCATAATTCTATGCACATGTCCATCAAATGCATTGATAGTCTCAATAAAACCGCTAATGATATTGTTTTTAAAAAGAAAAACATCAGATGGACTATATGAAAGACCAAGTTTAGTCGAGCCTATAATATCCATAAACATGGTAACCACATACCCAAATTGCGTTATATTATTTGTCTCCAAATTTTTAAAGTCAGGATGTGTTCCAATCGCAGGCTCTTCCTCTCGATCAGGCTTACCAAAAGCTTCTCTTAGCCCACGGACAGCGTCATAATCTCTTAGTGGCGTAATACCATTTCTTACGACGGCACTTTCCGAATTCACACTTTCATACAATGTTTTATTAAAACTTTCCAAAGAAATGTCATTTGCATCTTCCCACACTGGTTCTAAATTTTCCATCCCAGCAGAGTCGAAGGATTTTTTTGTGAAAAAATTATAACTATCACTCTTATTTCTTTTAGCTATACTTTCCATGTCAGAGTTTAAATTTTTATATAAATTCTTAATACTCATTTTGTTTTTCTTCCTATAAGCAGCAAGTAATAAATGACACATACCATGAATAC
>NZ_JADCKV010000007.1:0-3987 GCF_014982105.1 Enterobacter cloacae complex sp. P18RS
GCAAGGATAGCTTCGCGTGCTGCGGCTTCGGTACCTTCCTGTGTGTCTGCTGCCGACACGCAGCCATACCCTGTAACGTCGAACGCAGGGACGTAGATCCCCCATGCGGTGTCTGTATCGGCGGGGGATTCGATCCCGACCGAGAAGCGGCGCGTGATGGTCATATTTTTCTCCGGTTTTATGTCTGGCGGTTTTATACGAAAAGTCTGTCGGTGGCAGTGCGTTATCCGGCAGTTTACTGCATGAAATGCCTGATTGACGGCATTTTCCGTCCGTAACGCAGTGCCAGTCATTGGCATGCATAACGATTCATGCCCGTAAAACGCACCAGCGCGATTCTGGGGCGTTTTCAGGAGGGAAGACAGGTGGTTTTGTGGCTTCGGCGGGAAAATCGCTCACAGCGCGTCTGAGCGGTGCGCGTAATGGGACGTTATGGTAAATCGTACATTCTGAAATTTTCAGTAGACATTTGTTGAGTTACTCGCTAACTTCCTGCTAACTAGAATTTAATTGCTTGGTAAGGTCAATATAATGTCTGATGATTCCAGTGTTAACTTAGTTCCTGTGACGGTTTTTGAGTCGCAGGTTGAAGCGGTTGAGGGTATTACCATCGTGGTTAGAGCACCATCGAACACCATGGTTCCTGAATATACGTATGTTAGACGATCCCCTGGCGATAACACCGTAGGAGAGTGGATGAACAATAGAATTAACCCGTCATTAAATGGCCTTGAAGTCACGATTATTGATGGGGAGCATGAGTCGCCTCGTCGTTCAACTAAGCGCCTATCTACTTTACGGGATAGTTACGAGCGATAACCGCTCTCACCATGAATAAGAGAGGCCGCTTATACAGCGGCTTCTTTATGTGGTACGGGCAATGAGACTTTATGGTAAATTGATGCCGGAAAAAGCTCACCTACTGGTGAGCTTATGATTCTTATCTTGGAAATTTCAATTTTTGCAAGGTTGACAATAAAGGCTCAAGTTTACTTTTATCTGGAGCTTTCATATGTGACTTCAATCCTTCGTTGGCATGCTGTATAGCCCTTTTTTGATTTGTCATAAATGTTGGCTTATCTTCTTGAATTTCTTTCTGAAGTGTCCATTTTACCGCAAGCCATTCTGCGTTTATGAAAAGTTTATCCTCGTCGTCCTGTCTTCTTTTTATAAAAGAGAATGCGAGTTCATAAATTTCAATGAATTGGGTGCCGTAAGAATTGTATATAAGGCCTTCGTCATATAATCCATACCTCACCCCATTTGCACATCGTTCCATTAAGTTTAGGACTTTAACAAGAGCTGATCTAAACTTGCATATCTCTTCTAACTCATTGCTTACTTGTAGCTTTTTTTGAATTGAGGATATTTTTCCTCTTATTTTAGATTTTGCTCCGGGAGATGAAACATGCTTCATCTCTTCTGTTAGCATTTCAATTTGTTCAGTGAGATCAATTTTTTTCTCTGCCGGAATAATTACTTTAATATCATCGCTTGATATCGCCGCAGCCTTTTCACAATAGGGGGATATGTCTTTTCTATTTAATCTATTATTAGTTTTGTTTTTGTATTTTCTTTTTGTTTTGTATATCTCAACCATTGCATCATGAATTTCCTTTTCTTTAAATTCTTTCACGAAATCCAATGCGTTTTTTTCTTTATTGGTAACTGCGTTGTATCTGATAGTGACCATGGCCACAAATAAACTAGCTAAGCCAAAAATTGGCGTTATATAAGTGGTTAATGTTATTTCTTCAGTCGTGTTTATTAGATGTCTAATAACGGTGGCTGAGACCACTATGAAAAATATAAAGTAGACAATGAAAAGACATATCCAGGGCAGGCCGAATTTCTTTATTTTCTCTTTCATGTGTATGCCGCTATGTAAGTTATAGCGGCGTTTTACTATCAGAAAATGCCTAAGTCAATCTCTCTGACGATTTGGGTCATTTTTGCGACAACATTAAGCTTCTGCATAGATTTACCTCTCAATCGAAGTGGTAATGACTCTCATTATCACTTCTACATAATATAGAGCCCCATATGTACATGTGTTTTATCGGCAAGTAAATGCCTACAGACCTAAGTTTAGTTAAAAATTGGGGGGTTGGCTGAGGGGATAACATCAGTTTCATTGCGAAAGATCTTCTTGAGATCCTGAAGTGATCATCGTAATCTCTTGGCTTACAAACGAAAAAACCACCCGGCAAGGTGGTTTTTCGAAGGTTCAGCAACCGGCAAGTTTCTGAACCGAGGTAACTGGCTTATGAGGAGCGCAGTAACCAAATCTGTCCTTTCAGTTTAGCCTTAACAGGGGCATAACTTCAAGACACTACTCCTCATTCAGTTACCAGTGGCTACCGCCAGTGGCGATTTGTCGTGTCTTTCCGGTTTGGATTCAAGTGCTAAGTTACCGGAATAGGCGTGGTAGTCGGGCTAAACGGGGAGTTCGTGCATATAGTCCAGCTTGGAGCGAACCACCTGTCAGGAACCCAGTTGCAAGGGAAGGAATGAGAAAACGCCACCACGTAGTCAGAAACGGCGGAATGCGACGGGTAAACCTCACGGTGGGAACAGGAGAGCGCACGAGGGAGCCATCAGGGGGAAACTCCTGGTATCTTTAAGTCCTGTCGGGTTTCGCCGCTTCTGATTTGAGTGCCTGAAATCAACTGATTTCTGTGAAACTCATCAGGAGGGCGAAGCCTATGGAAAAACGCCCAGCAGGGCGTGGCCTCATCGTCCCCTACGTGCCTTTCGGTTACACTTACTGCTAACTCTTTTTATCACTTATAAAGCTCCATCCGCTCGCCGCAGATAAGTGACCGAGCGTAGCGAGCGAACGGTCGAGGAAGCGGAAAAGAACCGGATCTCACTTGGAGCACTAACGCTGTGATGACGAAACAACAGAAAACGGCACTGAATATGGCTAAATTCATTCAGGCGCAAACCCTGCTTTTGCTGGAGAAGCTCAACGAACTGGATCTCGATACTGAGGCTGATATGTGCGAAAGACTGCATGAGGATGCGGAACAGCTTTTTCGTACCTTGGCTGTTCGTCTGGATGATTTTCAAGAGGATTTGTAATGGCCCGTGTATCTATTAGCGAAGCGGCACGTCTTGCCAGCGTCAGCCGTCCGACTATTTACAAACTACTTAAATCTGGTGAACTCAGTTACACCTCATCTGTAAAGCATGGTAAGTCCATCAAACTTATTGATACTGCTGAGCTTATGCGGGTTTTCGGCGCTCTTGATGTTGTAAGTGAGAGTAAACGTGACACTGTAAAATTTGACGATGATTCTACAGCGATTAACAATGGCTTTTTACAGGATTTACAGCATCAGGTAGCACTTTTGCAGGCGGAAAACGCCGGGCTGAAAGATGCAGTGAATGCCCGGGATGAGCATATCAGTTCACTTCGTCAGGCAATGCAGCTTCTGGAGCATAAGCAGCCGTTATCTGACATTCCGAATCTGACGGCATCGCCTTGGTGGAAGTTCTGGCAAAAATGAGCGTCGTTAATGCAACTCAATGCAATTTAATGCAAGCCAGCATGGTATCGACGATCTTTAATGCAATTTAGTGCACATTAACGAAATTTAGTGCAATTCAGTGCAATGCCGCCATTCCCCATGAGGCACGTTACCGACTGTATACAGTCGCGTGCCAAAGGGTTCCCCTTTGAAACCCTATCCGGAATTTTGCGCATGCGCAAAACTGGACGGCGGACAGGATGTGCATTTGTAATACCGCGTGCACGATATTACAAACTCCCTCGGTCAGGGCTTGCCGCCCCGACACCCGGCCAGCGCCTCACGACCCCGCAATAAATTGCGTGCCCGTTCACCGCTTCACTCTGGTAATTCAGTGTCAATCACCAGCCACTGGTCACAGTGTCGGTAATCTGCATGGTTCCGGTATTCTGCCGTGCCGGCATCACGCAGTGCTCGCAGATCTCCCCCGGCGGCCAGCATATACGTGGTCATG
>NZ_JADCKV010000067.1:0-323 GCF_014982105.1 Enterobacter cloacae complex sp. P18RS
ATAATTGAGTTTTTTCCATTTAGTGATGAAGGCCTTAACTATGTTTAGCTTGTAGTTTCTCGCTGAACCTAAATAAACATTCAATTGATATATGGCTTTGCCATCAATAGTATCGATAGTCATCGCACCAAACCACTTATAAAATAGATTGTTAATACTTTGAATATAAAAAGAACTATATTCAGACGCATAGTAAGCCAATGTTTTTAAGTAGCTAAGTTTCATTTTTGTAGGCATTCTATCTACAACTTTATGAGGGTATACGCAGTTTTATTTATCAAGTTGCCATTTCTAATCTGACAGTTTGAAAATATACCTGTTCA
>NZ_JADCKV010000068.1:0-321 GCF_014982105.1 Enterobacter cloacae complex sp. P18RS
AGTTGCGGCTCTGTAATTCCAAAAAATAAATGGGTTAAGTTTCATGCTATTTTTTCTGAGGGTTATGGAGAGAACTATGATTCGCTTAAATTCAAGTTTCGTGTTGTAAATAATGGAATTGAAGCCAGTAAAAAGCACGACTATGACAATCATGAAACTGAAATAATAAAAAAAGCTCACGAGAAAGAAGATGGGGTATTTCATGCTATTCACAAAGAAAGAACTTCGTACAAGGGACTTCATCTTATGTATGTTTCTGTGATCTCTAACGGAAGAGTGATTGAGAAAGAGGTTCCTTGTAGTATATTTATACAGTAATTA
>NZ_JADCKV010000069.1:0-436 GCF_014982105.1 Enterobacter cloacae complex sp. P18RS
ACTCAAAACTATAATATGAGTTTTATCTTTATGTTTTTGATTTTTTACCATATTTAATTGTTCATAAATTAGCTGAATTGCTTTATTTTTCCAGGAATTATCATCTTTTTTATCATCATACCCATAACAATAGACACCATGCTCATCACCATCAGGTTTTCGGCATGATATAGATTCTTTTATGATTTTCCCTTTAACTAAAGCCATCATTTTTTCAGCATCATTAAGAATCGCAGCATCCGAACGATAGTTTTCCATCATAAAAACTGTCTTATGTTTTCCCAATGATTTATGCACAGGGAAAAAATCTGAAAAATTCATGAAAATATCAGGAGAACTGAATCTCAATGAATATATTGATTGAAAATCATCACCAATAGCCATTATCGTAGGCATTCGACTTAAAATTGCAATTTCTTTATGTATTGCCCTTAAC
>NZ_JADCKV010000070.1:0-934 GCF_014982105.1 Enterobacter cloacae complex sp. P18RS
TTTAGTGGTAACTTATCCAAATATAACTGAAAAATATGCTTATATTGTTACAGTTAAAGTTTGTGTTATTGCATTAAATTATAGAGGTAGCCTTAAGATAGTTAAAAATGCTGAGTCAAACTTAGCTAATGTTGATATATTATATATTTTTCGTATGCTGAAAAGAAGTGAATACCTTCCAGCAATAGAAAAATTCATTGGCGAGAAGATCAATTTACCCAACGGGCTTATTTATGCATTCTGCGAGGATATATTTAAAAAAATTCCTCAGGATTTAGCTCACAATATTTACATTAATGCAATGAGAGGCAGAACGACAAGTGATGATATTGTAAGCTTTGTTAATTGCCTTCCTAGTTGCCTTCGTGTGTTGGGAATGTCATCTGCTTTATCAAGTGTTCAACGTAAAAAGATCCTCACGGTTTTGGGGATAGTGTAGAGATGCTTAACTTTATGTGATCATTGTTCTCTCTGGAGGGAGTCATATGTATAGTCCATATCTATATGGTCGTGGTTCTGAGCTGTTAGCGCTAAGAGAATTGGCAGCAAGTTGTACTAATGCTGAGTTGTTTATACCGATAATTGAACCTGTGCTAACCAAAACCGATAAACTTATACGTTGTTTAGAGATACTTTCAGAGAAAAACAAGAGGGTCATGTTAGTCATCAATCCAAAACAGCATGAGTTTAGTAAAGATATAGAGGCTCGAAGAAAATTTGTAGCAACGATTAAAAATAATTTAGATAAATGTAAAACGCTTATCCCCACCCTTATAGTTGACTCAAGTGTAGCAATTGAAACCCTTAATGGTTTCTTAAAAGCATTTGAAGGTTCAAATGTTGCTTTAATATACAACAAGCCAAGTATTAGCGATGTGGAATTTTCCAAGTTAACAAAATTAAAATTTATTGAATTTCATATCACTATTGATGG
>NZ_JADCKV010000071.1:0-1509 GCF_014982105.1 Enterobacter cloacae complex sp. P18RS
TCAATCATATGACGGCATTGGTCATTGCCTCTTTTCTCTTGGGCTCGGAGTTGTGTTTAAGAGACTGGTACATGGTTTAGGTTCTTCAGAGTATTTGGCGTATGAACCTGGCTTTATGTTAATCTTATATTTATGTGGTGCTGTATTAAACATTGAAAATTTCCATGCGGTTGTATTTTTCGCTAGTGCTGTAGCCGTACTATCAATCATAAGCTTTATTAAAAAAATACCTTTCAAATTTAATCGTAGTTTATTTCTTTTTGGTTTAATTGCATTTGTATATCCGCTGTTTAATGATGCAATCAGACAATTGTTAGCATTTAGTATTTTGCTACCACTACTTCCTGAAATTCGTAGTTGTTCATTAAAAAAAATCTTTATTGTTTGTGTATGTGCCTCATTGTTTCATGCTTCAGCAATCTTAATGATTCCGGTTTTTTTCGTGTTAAGGATGCAATTTACTAAGCAGAACATGATCTTATTATTTATTTTCGCAGCATTCTTTATAATATTATTGCTTAGCTTACCTATCCTCGTTATGCCTATGAGCGGAATTATTCCTCAATTACTTTATGCAAAATTAGTCAGCTACATTTCTAAAAGTTCTGACCTAAAACTAGGTCTCTTTGCAATTATTGATTTTCTAGGTATCTTTCTTGTATTCTTCACGCACAAGAGTTGTAGGCGGGAAGATTCAGATAAGAATGTTTATGCAATGGGAGCTTATTTGTTCTTCCTATTTCATTTGGCTTTCTATACAGCTCCATTTTTACAACGCTTATTGTATTTTATCTTCCCCTTAGTTATTTTATATGCGGAACTTGTTTTTTCTCGTGGCGCAACATTTTCTCTTACTAAGGTTTTGCTTCCAATAACAATTATTATGGTTGTTTCTGTTTTTGTTAGAAATATTACGAATCCATATTATATTTATGATTTCAACGATCCAAAGTTTTTTTATAGCAATTTAGTCCAAAGCAATCCTATTAACATCGATTACTTAAAAGCCAGCAAGTGCATGGTTATAAGTGAGATTGATCCTGAATTCTGCCCAAGATAATAATTATGAAAGTATTAATATTAACTGATGAACTCTATCCTTATCATATAGGTGGAGCTGGTGTTGTTGCATCGCAAACAGCGCAATCTTTGATTGGTAGACACATTCCTTGCACGGTTATATGTTCAAATCCCAAGAATAAACTTTTACGTAAATTGTATAATTTTATATGGCCACTTTGGGGAGCACTAACCTTTTTATTCTCTTTAATTAGAAAGAATAATATTATTTTGGTTAACGACCTTCGCTCCGCTTACATTCTAGGTATAATCGGAACCAATAATATTTTTAAGAAGGTTGTATACATTATTCATGGTACAGAAATTGATATTGTTTATAAAAAGAGAAGTAAAAAGAATTCATTAATTCTCCTTTCCTATTTTTATGGGCGTTTTTTATGTCGCTGTGAGAAAGTTATCTTTGTCAGCGAGTATGTTTCTTCCCGCACA
>NZ_JADCKV010000072.1:0-206 GCF_014982105.1 Enterobacter cloacae complex sp. P18RS
GGGGGGGGGGGGGGGGGTGGGGGGGGGGGGGGGGGGGGGGGGGGGGGGGGGGGGGGGGGGGGGGGGGGGGGGGGGGGGGGGGGGGGGGGGGGGGGGGGGGGGGGGGGGGGGGGGGGGGGGGGGGGGGGGGGGGGGGGGGGGGGGGGGGGGGGGGGGGGGGGGGGGGGGGGGGGGGGGGGGGGGGGGGGGGGGGGGGGGGGGGGGGG
>NZ_JADCKV010000073.1:0-288 GCF_014982105.1 Enterobacter cloacae complex sp. P18RS
ACCATCAACACCGTGGCGGGTGACAACGTGATCAGACACTAATAAAAATCTGCAGCTCACACCCAAAACAGAACAGTAGAGAAAGCAGGAGCCCGAAACAAAAAAAAAAAGACTATCGGCGGCCGCAGCTACGCCGCAACGGTGCAGAGGAGTGTGTCCTGGTGGGTCGACGTGGCGGCTGGCGTGGTGGCCGCGCTCGGGGGGGGCCGGGGGAGCGTGCGGGCGGCCGGCGGGGGCGGCCGGGGGGGGCGGCGGGCGGCGGGCGGGCCGGCGGGGGGGGAGGGGGCG
>NZ_JADCKV010000074.1:0-713 GCF_014982105.1 Enterobacter cloacae complex sp. P18RS
AATTTAATGAAATCCCTAAAAATAAACTTATTGAATTGAAAGATAACTTCGTCAAATTAGATAAGAATGCAGATTACTCTGGTCAAGAAGTTTTCACGGATAAACATAAAAAAATTGGTAAAACAGTATTAGGTATCGGTGATTTCACTATAGTCGGGAAAAAACTTGAGATTGGTGGTGGCAAGGCTGGTGCCGTTGCATCTCATTTAATTTATAAACATCCTGCAAGCGGTGATATATGGATAGAACATTTTGTTTCGAATGACACTGATAGAGACATTGGCGACGTAGCGTCAAAATTCTTACAAATGACAGATAAAATTGAAAAGGAAGTTAGAACAAGGGCCACAGAGTACGGCTCTAATAAAGCATTAGAAAAATATAACGAGCATTATAAAAGCAGAACGTTTCCCGGTTTGGGGAAAAATAAAGAATACCAGATTAGACACCACATACAGCACATAATTGATGTAATATCAGGAAAAATCTGACAGTAAAGAGGCTATTCTATAGCCTCTTTTTAGTTTTGTTTAGAGCTTTTTTGTTATGAATTTTGGATTCGATTATATTTTTTTCTCTTTTAGCAGTGTGTATGTTATTTAATGTAATGGATTTTTTTGTCAGATCTTGATAGTTCTCTGTGAATATATTTTCAGATATAGCAAATGAATTATCTTCCTGTTTTATTAATATTTCTTTGCCGAGCATATAAC
>NZ_JADCKV010000075.1:0-238 GCF_014982105.1 Enterobacter cloacae complex sp. P18RS
GGCGGGAGAAGATGTCACGGGCGGGGATCTTGAGCCTGATGACTCAGATGCTATTTCAGGTGAGTTTATTACTTTGGAACCTGGTAGTTACGAAGTTAAATATAAAAAGCAAGGCTCAGATGTTCTAATTTCCTTTACAAAAACAACGATTACAGAAAACTCGTTAGAAGAGGGAGTTTATCTCTGAATGAAATGAAACTCACTGCATGGCGTGGATTTTTTCATCCCAAAAAATGTT
>NZ_JADCKV010000076.1:0-291 GCF_014982105.1 Enterobacter cloacae complex sp. P18RS
GAATAGTAGCTTCAAATGAAAATATCACAAAACATCTAATTAAAATAGCATCGAATATCCTTACAATAACTGTGGTATAAATTCCTTTTAAAAAAATAACAGCATTACTCATTAATTGACAAACCAAAAACCTCAATTAAACTTACATACTAAATTTAATTAATGGTTGTCAAATGCTCACATATATTGAAAAGACTCTTATAAAAAAAGAAATTCTCAAAGGTCACTCAACATTTAAATCTAGAGTTAAAAGATTCAGCCTTGCAAATGAATTGGCTTATAATTCCAACC